>NZ_JAYSDQ010000001.1:657828-694901 GCF_041914305.1 Ideonella sp. | reverse complement strand
TCTTCGTCTACTCGCCGCGCTTCGAGGGCATCCACCTGCGCGGCGGCAAGGTCGCTCGCGGTGGTCTGCGCTGGTCCGACCGGCCGGAAGACTTCCGCACCGAGGTGCTGGGTCTCGTGAAGGCGCAGATGGTGAAGAACACCGTCATCGTGCCGGTCGGCTCGAAGGGCGGCTTCGTGCTGAAGAAGGCGCCGCCGGCGACCGACCGCGACGCCTTCATGAAAGAAGGCATCGCCTGCTACCAGGACTACCTGCGCGGCCTGCTCGACCTGACCGACAACCTGAACGGCACCACCGTCGTGCCGCCGCCGCAGGTCGTGAAGCTCGATGCCGACGACCCCTACCTGGTGGTGGCCGCCGACAAGGGCACCGCCACCTTCTCGGACTACGCCAACGCCGTCAGCAAGGAATACGGCCACTGGCTGGGCGACGCGTTCGCCTCCGGCGGCAGTGTCGGCTACGACCACAAGGCGATGGGCATCACCGCCCGCGGCGCGTGGGAGAGCGTCAAGCGCTTCTTCCGTGAGCGTGGCACCGACATCCAGACGACCGACTTCACCGTGGTCGGCGTCGGCGACATGTCGGGCGACGTGTTCGGCAACGGCATGCTGCTGTCCAAGCACATCCGGCTGATCGCGGCCTTCGACCACCGCCACATCTTCATCGACCCGACGCCCGATGCGGCCACCTCGTTCGCCGAGCGCGAGCGCATGTTCAAGCTGCCGCGCTCGTCCTGGGCCGACTACTCGACCGAGCTGATCTCGGCCGGCGGCGGCGTGTGGGCACGCTCGGAGAAGTCGATCCCGATCTCGCCGCAGGCGCGCGCCGCGCTGGGCATCGAGGCCGATCGGATGGCACCGAACGAGCTGCTGTCGGCGATCCTGAAGGCGCCGGTGGACCTGCTCTACAACGGCGGCATCGGCACCTACGTGAAGGCCACCAGCCAGACCCATGCGGATGTCGGCGACCGCGCCAACGATGCGATCCGCATCAACGGCCGCGAGCTGCGCTGCAAGGTGATCGGCGAAGGCGGCAACCTCGGCTTCACCCAGCTGGGGCGCATCGAGGCGGCGCTGAACGGCGTCTCGCTGAACACCGACGCGATCGACAACTCGGCCGGCGTCGACACCTCGGACCACGAGGTCAACATCAAGATCTTGCTGGGCCTGGCCGTCGCCGACGGCGAGATGACCGAGAAGCAACGCAACGCCACGCTGGCGCAGATGACCGACGAGGTCGCCGCGCTGGTGCTGCGCGACAACTACTTCCAGACCCAGGTGCTGTCGGTGACGCACCGGCTGGGCGCGAAGCTGCTCGACCAGGAGGCGCGCTTCATGCGCTTCCTCGAAAAAGCCGGCCGGCTGAACCGTGCGATCGAGTTCCTGCCGACCGACGACGAGATCGCCGATCGTGCGGCCCACGGTGTCGGCCTGACGACACCCGAGCGCGCGGTGCTGCTGGCCTACTGCAAGATGTGGCTGTTCGACGAGATCGTCGCGTCCGACCTGCCCGAAGACCCGTGGATCGGCAGCGCGCTGGAGCGTTACTTCCCGGCCGCACTGCGCGAGAGCATGGCCGGCTACATCCCGCGCCACCCGCTCAAGCGCGAGATCGTCTCGACCCACGTGCTCAACAGCATGGTCAACCGTGTCGGCTCGACCTTCGTGCACCGGCTGGCCGACATGACCGGCGCCAAGCCGGCGCAGGTCGTGCGGGCCTACCTCTGCACCCGCGAGGTGATGGGCCACGTGGCGCTGTGGCAGCAGGTCGAAGCGCTCGACAACGTGGTGCCCGATGCCGTGCAGTCCGAGATGCTGGTCGAAGAAGGTTGGCTGACCTCGCGCGCGACCACCTGGTTCTTGCGCTACCGGCGCCTGAACGAGCCGATGGAGCAGACCTTCACCCGCTTCCGCGCCGCGGTCGAGGCGCTGCGCGAGCCGCTGGCCGCGCAGGCCGCCTCGTCACCACAGGCCCAGGCCTGGGTCGCCGCCGGCGTGCCGGCGGCGCTGGCGCACCGCGTGGCCAGTGCCGACGGGCTCTACGCTGCGCTCGACATCGCCGAAGTGGCCGAGAGTGCCAAGCGCGATGTGACCGAGGTCGGCGAGGTGCATGTGGGCGTTGCCAGCCGGCTGGGCCTGGCGAGCCTGCGCCAGCAGATCGACGCCCTGCCCGGCACCAGCCATTGGCAGAGCCTGGCCAAGAACGCGCTGGGCGACGATCTGGCCGGCCTGCAACGCGCAATCACGCAAGAGGTGCTGGGGTCAGGCCAAGGGGGCTCGGCGCAGATGCTGGCCGCCTGGGAGGCCGCCAACGCGGTCTCGCTGGAGCGCGCGCAGCGGGTGCTGGTGGAGCTGGCCGACACCAAGAACGCTGACCTGGCAATGCTGTCAGTTGCGCTGCGCGAGTTGCGCAACCTGGCGTAGTGGAGCCCCCACGCCCCCTCTGGGGGCTGCCCCCCGAGGGGGCTCGCGCAGCGGACTGGCAAAGCCAGCTCCGCGCACGCCACTTGATGGGGGCGGCGCTGCGCGCGCCCCGGGGGGCTCACTTCCCGTTCGGATTGAGCTCGGCGAAGGCGTTCAACACGTGCCGGGCTCAGGCAGGCTGGTGGCAGACGGCTTCGATGTTGTGGCCGTCTGGGTCGCGCACGAAGGCGCCGTAGTAGTGCGGGTGGTAGTGGGGCCGCAGGCCCGGCGGGCCGTTGTCGGTACCGCCGGCCTCGATGGCCGCCTTGTAGAACGCGTCCACCAGCGCCCGGCTGTCGACCCGAAATGCCACGTGGATCGGCGGCTTGTTCGGCGCGCCACCGTGGATCCAGAAATCCGGCTTCGGCGCTTCACCGAAGCCGGCCACGCCGACGCCGCCGGTGAATTGCTTCGGCACTTCCATCAGCATGCTGTAGCCGATCGGCGCGAGTGCGTCGCTGTAGAAGCGCTTGCTGCGTTCGTAGTCGCTGACGCCAATGCCGGTGTGGTCGATCATGGCAGGCCTCCTTGATGCCTTGAGCTGAAAGCGCGGATCGTCTCACGGCGGTGGATCGTTGGGTGAGCCTGCTGTCGGCCATGCTGGACGCCGAAAAGAGCGCTGGAGGGACCGAGCGCCCCCGCCGGGATGTCGGCGAAACGAGCTGTCACCAACTCGAGATGCCGGCATGGTGTGCGGGGTGTCGCAACGCTGAACCCTCCAACCACAATCGCCGCCATGCAAAACGCAGAACGCCCACGACGTTTCATCGTGATCCCCAAGGACGGGCTGACCGACGACACCAGCACGCCGGCGAAGACCGCTCGCCTGCTGTCGATACCGGTCATCACCGGCGCCCACCTGGCCGACGCCGGCCACGCCGCCAAGGCAGCGGCGGCGCCCGCACTGACCATCGTCAACACGGCCCCGTCGGACGGCTCGGTGCTGGTCGACGCCGACCACGCCACGCTCGACCAGGTCAGGGCACGCGCGCCCGAAGGGGCCAAGGTGTTCGAGGAGCAGTGGTACCCGCTCGAACGCGCGCGCGGCCCCTGGCACACACTGCGCGCCCCGGCCAGGGCCGGCGCCGGCGGCACCCGCCGCAAGGTCTTTGCATGGACCGTCACCGTGCGGGTCGACGGCGACAAGCCCAAGTTGCTCGGCGATGCGCTGGTCACCGCGATGCTCGACGAGGCCGACGGCGTGGGCGTGGCCGCGACGACCGACCGCTACGGCCGCGCCCAGCTCGATTTCGACGAAGCCCCGGGCGAGGTGCAGGCGCTGTATGTCGACCCGCTGCACGGTGGCTGGCCGATCCGACTGGCGAGCGTGGTGGTCTCGGCCGACGGCTTCGAGGCGATCGTGCCGCCGCTCGACCTGCACGCGCCGGATGCCCGCGGCCTGGTCTACGGCCACCCGCCGGCTGCCGGTGGGCGCGGTGTCAAGGTCGGCGTGGTCGACACCGGCGTCGGCCCGCACGACAACTTGGCCGTGGTCGGTGGCCGCAACACGACCGAAGAACAACCGCGCCGCTGGCGCGACTGGGACGGCCACGGCACCCACGTGGCCGGCGTGATGGCGGCCACGGCCGAAGGCTGGCGCCGCGGGGAGGCCAGCCATGTGCAGCTGTGCGCCTACCGGATCTTCGAAGACGGCGTCGAAGAAGCCTCGACCTTTGCGATCGCCGCGGCCATCAAGCAGGCCGCGCTCGACGGCTGCGACCTGGTCAACCTGAGCATCGGCGGCGGCGCGGCCGATGGCGCGGTGCGCGACGCGATCGAGCAGGCCTGGGGCCTGGGCTGCGTGTGCATCGCCGCGACCGGCAACGACGGCAAGGCGAGCGTGGCCTACCCGGCCCGCTACCCGAAGGCGGTGGCGGTCACGGCCATCGGCCTGCGCGAGAGCTGGCCCGCCGGCGCCCACCTCGAATGGACCCTCAGCCCCTCGGCCGGCAAGCCGCTGGGTGGCAAGCCGAGCTTCTTGGCCCGGTTCTCGAACCGCGGCGACAAGGTGGCGCTCACGGCCCCGGGTGTGGCGATCGTCTCGACGATCCCGAACGACCGCTGGGGCGTGATGTCGGGCACCTCGATGGCCACGCCGGTGGCCACCGGCGTGCTGGCCCGGCGGCTGGCGGCCAGCCCGGTGCTCGACATGCCGCGCGACGCCCGGCGCGCCGAGGCGATCCTGGCGCTGGCGACCGACCACGCCGAAGACCTCGGATTGCCCGCGACTATGCAAGGCAAGGGGCTGGCGCGATAATTGAGCCCATGGCAAGGTATGTGTTTCATTTGCCGCTGAGCCTGGACACCAAAGCGGTGTCGGCCGCGAAGAAGACAGCCACGTCGCTCGGCGCCACGGTCGTTCGCACCGCCGCCGGGCAGATGCTGGTCGACACCACCCCCTCCCGGGCCGCCAAGGTCGCCCAGGCGCTGCCCGAGTGGCGATACGACCTCGAACGCGTGGGCGCCCGCCTGCCCGAGAAACCACCGCTCACCCGCGCCAAATTCGCCACCGCGCGCTGAACCCCGAACACATGCGAAGGGCCCTCTCCAAGAGGGCCCTTCTGCTTTGTGACGGCCTACTTGGTGTCGGCGAAATGGGGGTCGTGGGCGATCGCCTTGAAGGCCTCCAGGCCCGGCCCTTGCAGCTCGTAGCCCGAGCCTTCGTAGCTGCGGTCTTCCTTCTTCAGCTTGCCCGCGTTCTGCCACCACAGGAACGCCTTGATCTGCGGGTGCGTCTTCAGGAACTCACGCGCGGTCTGCAGCCACAGCGTCTGCGGGTCGGGGTTCTTCTTGGGGTCGCTCACGGCGCCGGTCTCGGCCACCATCAGCGGCTTGCCCATCGGCGCCGCGGCCGCATAAAAGGCCAGCATGCCCGGGTCGGTGGCGAAGGACTTGGCCTGGTTGCCCTTGTTGTAGTTGTCGATGCCGATCCAGTCGACATAGTCGTTGCCGGGGTAGAAGTACTTCCACTGCCCCGATTCCCAGGCGTTGTGGCCCGGCGCAAAGACCCACTCGATGTTGGTCGCGCCGGTCTTGCGGAACAGGTCGACGATGTGCTTCCACGCCGCGATGTACTTGGTGCCGGCCAGTTGCAGGTTGGTCTTGACCTTGAACCCGGTGAAGCAGGTGTTCTCCTGGTTGTTGGTCATCTCGTAGTTGTAGCGCACGAGGATCGGCGGGCCACCCAGGGCCTTGACCTGCTCGGCCTGCTTGCGCAGCTGGTCGTCGTAGGTGCCGGCGTTGATCGCATCGGCCGTCGCGCAGCCCTTGGTCGGGTCGCTGCGCTGCAGGACGATGCGCCACGACAGCATCGAGCGCCGGCCGTTGGCGTTGTTCCACTTGACGCGGTCGGTGTCGGGAAACAGCGCCCAGTCTTCATGGTCGTTGTCGATCGTCAACTTGCGGCCGATCGCCTTCTCGAAGGCCTCGAACTTCTCCTTCGAGCGGGGGTCGTGCTGCGAGCCGACATGGGCGCCGATCAGCACCCTGGGCTCGGCCGAGACATTGACGCTGGTCAGCAAGGCCAGGCAGAAAAGCGGCAGCAGGCGGTTCATGTCGTCACTCCTTTGGATTTGGTGTCGTCAGCGTGGCAGCGGGCAATGCGCCACGGGCACCGACGTGTCGGTCAGGGTCCCGGGCAACCGATGTGCCCGCCATCTGCCCGGTCAAGCCGCCAGCGTGCAGGTTACCGGACGCCGTGTTTCGCCGTACGCGCCGAACGTTTCCATCGGTTCACGTTGCGCGCCGCGCCGGCCAGGACCGCCGCTGCTGCCAGCCCTTGCTCAGCCCGGCGCCGACGCCGGGCTCAGCGGCCAGTTGGCGCTGTCGGTGGCGCCGGCTTCGGGCGCCAGCGCCTGGGCGACCACGTCCAGCGGCCGGTTGCTGGTGGTGCGGATCTCACCATCGAGCAGGGCTTTTTGCGGCCCGCCGTTGGCGGTGGCGAACAGGCTCTCGGCCTGCGCGCCGTCGGCCGCGTGCAGGCCGACCCAGGCGTCGCGGCCGGCGCGTTTGGCGGCGTACAGCGCCAGGTCGGCCAGCCGCACCACGTCTTGCCAGCCCAGCGCGTGGGGCCGCCACGGCAGATAGGGCAGGCAGGCGAAGCCGATCGAGCAGGTCACCGTCAGCAGCTTGCCGCCGTCGATCAAGAACGGGCTCTCGGCGATCACTGTGCGCATGCGCTCGGCCAGCTCTTCGGCGCGGCCACGGTCGGTGTCGCGGGCGACGGCCAAAAACTCTTCGCCACCCCAGCGCACCAGGTAGTCGGACTCGCGCATCACCGAGCGCAGCCGGCGGCTGAACTGCACCAGCACCGCATCGCCCACCGCGTGGCCATGCACGTCGTTGACACGCTTGAAGTGGTCGACGTCGAGCAGGAAGAACACGCTGTCGGTGTCGACCGGGGTGGCGCCGGCCGCGCGCGCCTCTTGCCAGCGGCGCAGGCTGGCGGCGATGTCTTGCTCGATGTGGTCGGTCAGGAAGCGGCGGTTGTGCAGGCCGGTCAGCGGGTCGGTGATGCTGCTGAGTTCGAGCACCAGCGACTTGTCTTTCAGGGCCTTGTGCAGCGCCTCGAGCTCGGCGGTGCGCTCGCGCACCTTGCGCTCGAGCTCGGCATGGCGCGCGCGCAGCAGCCGGGTGCGCACCTGCACGACGACGACCAGCGCGCTGAACAGGGCCAGTGCCACGCCGAGGCGGAACCACAGCGTCTGGTTCCAGGCCGGCCGCACGCGGATCGGCAAGCCGACGACGCGCTCGCTCCAGACACCGTCGCGGTTGGAGCCACGCAGCAGCAGCCGGTAGCTGCCCGGCGGCAGGTTGGTGTAGGCGGCGAGCCGGCGCGAGGCGTCGGTCTCGACCCAGTCGGCATCGAAGCCTTCGAGCTTGTAGGCGTAGCGGTTGCGCTCGGGCGCCGAAAAGTCGATGGCCGAGAACTCGACCGCCAGGCTGTTCGACTCCGGCGGCACGATCAGCGCGTTGGCCGCCGCGACGGCCGCGTTGGCCAGGTCGGTCGCCGCGTAGCGCGCGGCGGGCAGGCTGCGGCCGCCCAGCTTCAGGTCGGTGACCACCACCGCCGGGTTGTACTGCCAGGCATGCAGCCGCTCGGGCCGCACGATGGTCATGCCGCCAGCGCCACCGAACAGCAGCTCGCCTTCGGGGGTACGGGCAGCCGAGCCGGTCCAGTAGGTCGGGAAGACCACGCCCTCGGCGCGGCGCAGCGCGCGCACCGCCAGATTGCCCGGGCTGATCCTGGCCAGGCCGTTGTCGGTGCTGGCCCAGACCTGGCCCTGCGGGTCTTCGAGCAGGGCGTTGACGTTGCCGTCGGGCAGGCCCTGCGGGGTGCCCAGGCGAATCACGCGGCCATTCCGGTCGGCAAGCGGCAGCAGGTCGATACCGCCGCCGTAGGTGCCGACCCACAGGCGCCCTTGCGCATCAGGCAGCAAGGCGGTGACGAAACCGGCCGACAGGCCCCGCGGCGCCGCGGGGTCGGGCAGGTAGTGCGTCACCTCACCGGTCGCCGGGTCGACCTGGTTCAGGCCGTAGCGTGTGCCGACCCACAGCGTGCCGTGGGTGCCCTTGGCCAGCACGACGATGCGCTGGTCGCTCAGGCCACCCGGCGCCGCGCCGCGCAGCACCGGCGTGGCGGTGCGGCTGCGCAGGTCGTATTTCCACAGGCCATCGGTCTGCCCGCCGACCCACAAGGTGTCGCCATCGGCCAGCAGCGCCCAGGTCGACGCGGCCTGGTCGCGGCCCGGCAGCGTGACCCGCTCGACGCGGCGGCCGTCTGCCCCGGCGTGGTACAGCCCACGCTTGGTGCCGATGAAGACGCCACCATCGGGCGCGCGCTCCATGCCGAGCACGATGTCTTGCGGCAGCGCGGTGTCCGGGTGCGCCGGGTCGGGCCGCAGCATGCCGACGCGGGCGCCGGTGCCGTCGAGGATGTCGATGCCGCTCTTGTGCGTGCCGAGCCAGAGCCGGCCGTTCGGCATCGGCTGGATCCAGCTGATCTCGGTGCTGGCGCGGGTGGTCAGCGGCGCGTCGCTGGCGGCGGCGCCGAAGCGCGTCAGGATCGCCGACTGGCGTGGGTCGTGCCGGCTGATGCCGCGGTTGGTGGCCACCCACACCAGGCCGGCGCGGTCGCGGTGCAGGTCGCGCAGCGCGTTGTCGGGCAGGCTCATCGGCCAGGTCGGCACGTTGCGGATGCGGTGGGTTTCGCCCTGCGCCAGGTCGACCGAGACGATGCCCTGGCCGACGGTGCCGATCCACATCTCGCCGGGCTGCACCTCGGCCAGCGTGACGATCTGGCGGTCGCGCAGCAGGTCCACCCCGTCGGGCGACATGGTTTCGAGCACGGGGCGGGCCGGGCCCTGGCCGCGGTCGTCGAGCACGAAGGCCCCATGCTGCAATGTGCCGACCCACAGGCGGCCGGCGCTGTCTTCGGCCAGCGTCTGCGGCTCGGGCTGGGCGCCGTGGCCCGACAGCAGCCGCACCGGCTTGAACTGGTCGCCATGCGGCTCGCGGCGGAACAACCCCGCCGCGCTGCCCACCCACAGCGCGCCGGCGGAGTCGCGCAGCACCACATGCACCCGCGTGCCGGCGAGCCCGGCCCAGCCGCTGCCGCCGTCGGTGGCATGCACGATGCTGCCGCTGGCGGGGTCGAGGTGGTCCAGCCCGCCGTCGGTGGCCACCCACAGGCCCCCGGCGCCGTCGTCGTCGATCGAGCGCACGCTGACGTGGCTCAAGCCCTTGTCACCGACCGGGTAGCTGACGAAGCGGTCGCTGGCGGCGTCGTAGCGCACGATGCCGGCCGAGCTGGTGCCGACCCACAGCGTGCCGTTGGCGTCGCCGTGCAGCGTCTGGATGAAGTTGTCCGGCAGCGCGCCGGGGGCGTGCAGGTCGGCCTTGTAGACGCGGAAGCGGTAGCCGTCCCAGCGCGCCAGGCCGCCCAGCGTGCCGACCCACAAGAACCCCTGCCCGTCCTCGGCCACCGCGGTGGCGATCTCGTTGGGCAGGCCGTTGTCCTGCGTCAGGTGCTGGAAGGTGATCTCGGTCAGTTGTGACCAGCGCTTGGCCGGCGCCGCCGCCGGTGCCGCCGCCGCCCCCGCCGCGCACGCCGCCACCAGCAGGCCGCGAACGAGCGTCAGCACACGGTGGCAAGACGGGAAACGGGGGGACAACAGCACAGGAAACGTCGTCGGCAGAGCGGGTTACCAGCAGTTGCAGATTCTCGCCCACCGGCGCCGGACTGCAATGTGGCGGAATGCCTATTCGGCAACAGGGCAAGCCCGAGGTCAATGGCCTGCCGGCGCGCGGCGCCGCAGGGCGATCCAGCTGTCGATGCGGGCCTCGAGCGCCGGCAGCGGCACCGAGCCCGTCTCCAGCACCGCGTCGTTGAAGTCACGCAGGTCGAAACGGGCACCCAACGCCTGCTGCGCCCGCTGGCGCAGCTCGGAAATCTTCAGCTGGCCGATCTTGTAGGCCAGTGCCTGGCCGGGGTCGCCGATGTAGCGGTCGACCTCGTTGACGATGTCCAGCTCGGTCTTGGGCGCGTTGTCCTTGAAGTAGGCGATCGCCTGGTCGCGGCTCCAGCCCTTGGCGTGCAGCCCGGTGTCGACCACCAGGCGCACCGCGCGCCACATCTCGTAGGTCAGCTGGCCAAAGCGCTCGTACGGGTCGTCGTACAGGCCCATGTCGTAGCCCAGCTGCTCGGCATAGAGCGCCCAGCCCTCGCTGTAGGCCACGAAATAGGCCGTCTTGCGGAACATCGGCATCTCGGGCAGCTCGAGCTGGCGGGCGAACTGGAAGTGGTGGCCCGGCACCGCCTCGTGCAGCGCGAGCGGCAGCATCTCCCAGCGCGGGCGCGACTCGGGCTGGTACAGGTTGGCGTAGAAGTAGGCCGCGCGGCTGCCGTCGGCCGCGCCGCCCTGGTAGTAGCCGGCGGTCGCGTCGGGCGCGGCCTCGGCCGGCACCGGGCGCACGCCATAGGGCATGCGCGGCACGGTGCGGAAGGCGCGCACCAGCTCGGGGTCGATGCGCTTGGCCACCGCGCGGTAGGCCTCCAGCAGCGCCTCGGGCGTCGGGCAGAAGAACTTCGGGTCGCGGCGCAGGAACTTGAAGAACTCGTCCCGCGTGCCCTTGAAGCCGGTTTCGGCCTGCAGCTTGTCCATCGCCGCGCGCAGCCGCGCGACCTCTTTCAGGCCGATCTCGTGGATCGCATCGACGCTCAGGTCGGTGGTGGTGTAGTAGCGGGCGCGAAACGCGTAGTAGGCCGCGCCGTCGGGGCCTTCGGTGGCCGCCACCGACGCACGCGCCTTCGGCAGGTAGCTGGTGTTCACATAGTCCAGCAGTTGGCGGTAGGCCGGCACGATGCGCTCGCGCACATGCTGCAGCGCCTGGGCGCTGAGCGCCTGACGGTCGGCCTCGGCCACCGCGGCAGGAAAGCGCAGGAACGGCCGGTAGAACGGGCTGGCCGTGGGGTCGTCGACGATCTGCGCGCTGATCTGCGCCGGCACCCGCTCGATCAGCACCCGCGGCGGCACGTGGCCGGTGCGAACGCCTTCCTGCATCAGCGCGATCACCTGGTCGATCACTTGAGGCAATGTGGCCATGCGGGCCAGGTAGCGCCGGTAGCCAGCCACATCGTCGAACGGCATGATCTCGGCGATGCCGGCGGCCAGCTGCACCCCGCTGCGCTGGTTGATCGGCTCGAGGTATTCGCGAAAGCGCTGGCGCTCGACCGCGCGCTTCAGCTGCCATTCGAAGGTGTCGTAGTGCACCCGGTCGGCGGCCGACAGGGCCTGCCGGTTGATCGTGTGCAGCCTGGCCAGCGCCGCGCGGTCGGCCGCCTCTTGCCTGGCGATCGTGGCCAGGCTCATGTCGCTCCAGCGGTCGTCGTAGCGTGTGTCGCCGTTGTAGCTGGCGGTCTCGGGGCTCTCGCGCAGCGTGCGCTCCCATTCGTCCGAGAACAGCTGGTGCAAGGCGCGCGCGGCCGGCGCGGGTTTCGCGGTGGCGGCAGGCGCCCACACCAAGCAGCCGACCGATGCGGCCAGGACCATCGCAAAACGCAGCATGCTGGGGGCCTCCCGTAAAGCGGCGATGTTAGTGGTGCAGGTCCCGCAGAACATGCCGTTTGCGGTTCCATTCAAGGGGGCTGTGCCGAGTTTTCTTTCGTGCCCGCCCGGGTTGGCTGGCTACCATCGCGGCATGTCCATCCCACCTGCATCGTTCGGCGACATCGCCGGCCTGAAGATCGGCCACTACACCGACGCGCGCCGCGCCACGGGCTGCACGGTGCTGCTGTGCGAGGCCGGCGCGGTGGCCGGTGTCGACGTGCGCGGCGGCGCCACTGGCAGCCGCGAGACCGCGCTGCTGGCGCCCGGCGCGCTGGTCGACCACGTCCACGCCGTGCTGCTGACCGGCGGCAGCGCCTTCGGGCTCGACGCCGCCGGCGGCGTGATGCGCTGGCTCGAAGAGCGCGGCCACGGCCTCGCGGTCGGCCCGGCGCGGGTGCCGATCGTGCCGGCCGCAGTGCTGTTCGACCTGTGGCTGGGTGATGCGGCCATCCGGCCCGATGCCGCGGCGGGCTACGCGGCCTGCGAAGCCGCCGTCCAAGGCCCGGTGGCCGAAGGCAACGTCGGTGCCGGCGCCGGCGCCACGGTCGGCAAGCTGTTCGGGCTGCCGCACGCGATGAAAGGCGGTATCGGTTGCGCGGCGCTGCGTATCGGCTGCACCACCGTGGCGGCGCTGGTGGTGGTCAACGCACTGGGCGACGTGTGCGACCCGGCCACCGGCGCACTCGTGGCCGGCGCCCGCGACGACAGCGGCCTGCGGCTGCGCGGCAGCCTGGCCGCGTTGGCCCGCGGCGAAGGCCCGGCATCGTTGCTGGCCGAGGCCAACACCACGATCGGCATCGTCGCCACCGATGCCACCCTCGACAAGGCGCAAGTCAACCGGCTGGCCGCGATGGCGCAGGCCGGCCTGGCCCGCAGCATCGTGCCGGCCCACACCCAGCACGATGGCGACCTGCTGTTCGCGCTGGCCACGGGCGGCGTGTCCTGCCCAATCGAATCCACCCAGCTCAGCGTGCTGGGCGCGTTGGCCGCCGAAGCGGTCAGCCAGGCGGTGCTGCGCGGCGTGCGCGCGGCCACCGGGCTGCCCGGCCTGCCGGCGGCGCGTGATCTCATCGCCCACCCATGAAACTCACACAGATCCTGTTCAGCCAAGGTTTTGGCACCCGCCGCGTCTGCGCCGGCCTGGTCGATGCCGGCCTGGTGCGCCACCAAGGCCAAACCCTCGACGACCCCAACATCGACCTGCCCACCGAAGGCCTGGTGCTGGAGGTCGAGGGCAAGCCCTGGCCCTTCCATGCGCAGGCGCTGGTGATGCTGCACAAGCCGGCCGGCTACGAGTGCTCGCAAAAGCCCAAGCACCACCCCAGCGTGCTGACGCTGCTGCCCCCGCCGCTGCGCCAGCGAGGCGTGCAGCCGATCGGCCGGCTGGACGAAGACACCACCGGCCTGCTGCTGCTGACCGACGACGGCAAGCTGATCCACAAGCTCACCTCACCCAAGCACCATGTGCCCAAGGTCTACGAGGTCGGCTGCAAGCACCCGGTTGATGCAACCCAGGTCGAGCGCCTGCTGGCCGGCGTGGTGCTCGACGACGACCCGGCACCCGTGCGCGCTGCCGCCTGCGAGGCGGTCGGTGAACGTGGCCTGCGGCTGACGCTGACCGAGGGCAAGTACCACCAGGTCAAGCGCATGGTCGCGGCGGTCAGCAACCGCGTCGAGACGCTGCACCGCAGCACGTTCGGCCCGCTGGTGCTGCCGGCCGACCTGGCCCCCGGGCAGTGGCGGTGGGTGCCCGGCTGGCCGGGTTGACCAGCATCCCGGCGCTGGCGCCGCTGCCTATCATGGGGCGGCCATGGATACGCTTGCACCGGCCCCACCACCGACGGGCCTGACGCCGAACGCAGACGACCGGCAGACGGTCGCCGCTCAGGTTGCCGTCGAGCAGGTGCGCATCCTGTACGAGCGCACACCGCAGGCGTTGTGGGGTGGGCTCGCCTTTGCGGCACTGCTGGCCTGGGGCTTTGCACCGATCATCGGCGCCGGCCTGGCGTGGGGCTGGTATGGCGCCAAGGTGCTGCTCTGGGCCGTGCGCTACACCCAATGGCGCCGCTTCACGCGCGACGCCGACTGGCCGCAGCGCGCCGAACGCTGGCGCCGGCAACACGACCTGCTGGCCACGCTCGACGGCCTGACCTGGGGCGCCGTCGGGCTCGCCGGCCATGCGGCCAAGCCCAGCCTGCTCGACGGCGTGGTGCTGGCCTCGCTGGTGGGCGTGGCCTCGGTCGGTGTGTTCACGCTCAGCAGCCACCTGCGCCAGGCGATGCATTTCATCACCGCGACGCTGCTGCCGGTCTTTCTGGTGCACCTGCTGCAAGGCGGCGTCTACGCGGGGCTGGTGGCGGGCGGCCTGGCGATCTACTTCAGCGTCATCCTGGTCGAGGGCCGCAGCAGCCACGGCCGAATGCTCGAGCTGCTGCGCCTGCGCTTCGAGAACGCGGCCATCGCCGACCAGCGCCATCGCGCCTTGCTGCTGGCCGAGCACTCGAACGCCGCGAAAAGCCGCTTTCTCGCCACCGTGAGCCACGAGCTGCGCACGCCGCTGAACGGCATCCTGGGCATGTCGCAGCTGATGGCGCTGGAGGGCCTGACGCCCGAGCAAGCCAGCCGCAACCTGGTGGTGCAGAACTCGGCCGAACACCTGCTCAGCGTGATCGGCGACCTACTCGATGTGTCGCGCATCGAGTTCGGCCGCATCGAGCTGCACCCACAGCCGGTGGCGCTGCAGGCGCTGCTCGACGAAGTGGCGGCGCTGCTGCGGCCGGTGGCCCAGGCCAAGGGGCTGCATCTGCAATGGCAGACCGGGCCGGCGCTGCCGCTGCATGTGCAGTGCGACCCGGTGCGGGTCAAGCAGGTGCTGCACAACCTGGTCGGCAATGCGATCAAGTTCACCGCCGCGGGCGAGGTGCGGCTGGCGGCCAGCCAGCGCGATGGTCTGATCGTCTTCACGGTCAGCGACACCGGCGAAGGCATCCCGCCGGCCGAGGTCGAGCGCATCTTCTCGGCCTTCGAGCAGGCACCGGCCAGCACCGACGCCCGGCACGCCGGCACCGGCCTGGGCCTGACGATCTCGCGCCACCTGGCCCGCGCGATGGGCGGCGACGTGGTCTGCCGCCTGTCCGCGGGCCCGGGGGCGGTGTTCGAGTTCACGATGGCCGATGTGCCCGCCAGCGACGAGCCGGCCACGAGCACCACCGCGCCGCATGCGCTGCCCGCGCTGCCGCCGGCCTGGGTGCTGGTGGTCGAGGACAACGCGGTCAACGCCCTGGTCGCCACCGGCATGCTTGAGCACCTGGGCCTGCGCTGGCGGCTGGCCAGCCATGGCGAGCAGGCGCTGGCGCTGCTGGCCGAGCAGCCCTTCGACCTGGTGCTGATGGACTGCCAGATGCCGGTGCTCGATGGTTTCGAAGCCACGCGCCGCTGGCGCGCCACCGAGGCCGCGCGGCCGGGCGCGAAGCGGCTGCCCATCATTGCGCTGACCGCCTTCGCGGTCGAAGGCGACAGCGAGAAGTGCCACGCGGCCGGCATGGACGGCCACCTCGCCAAGCCCTTCACGTTGCAAGCGCTGGCGGACGAGCTGTCGCGTCACCTGCGGACCACGGCATAACATCGCGCCCATGCGCATTCTTCGTGGCCTGCACCACCCTCACGCCCTGCCCGGCCCGGGCTGCGCGTTGACGATCGGCAATTTCGATGGCGTGCATCGCGGCCACCAGGCGATGCTGGCGCTGCTGAACAACGAGGCGAAGCACCGCGGGCTGCGCAGCTGCGTGATGAGCTTCGAGCCGCACCCGCGCGACTACTTCGCCACCCGGGCAGGCGCGGCGGACAAGGCCCCCACGCGCATCGCCACGCTGCGCGACAAGCTCGGCGAGCTGGCCCGCTGCGGTGTCGACGATGTGGTGATCCTGCGCTTCGACCAGTCGCTGGCCAGCCTGTCGGCCGAAGACTTCATCCAGCGGATGCTGGTCGACCGGTTAAACGCACGCTATGTGCTGGTCGGTGATGACTTCCGCTTCGGCGCCAAGCGCGCCGGCGACTACGCGCTGCTCGATGCGGCGGGGGCGAAGCTCGGCTTCGACGTGGCGCGGATGATGAGCTACGAGGTGCACGGCATCCGCGTGTCCAGCTCGGCCGTGCGCGAGGCCCTGTCCGCCGGCGACATGGAGCGCACGACCACGCTGCTGGGCCGGCCTTACGCGATCAGCGGCCACGTGGTGCATGGCAAGAAGCTCGGCCGCGAGCTGGGTTTTCGCACGCTGAACCTGCGCTTCCCGTTCAAGCGCCCCGCGGCGCACGGCATCTTCGTCGTACGCGTCCATGGCCTGGGCGGCGTGGCGCTGCCCGGCGTTGCCAGCCTGGGCGTGCGGCCGACGGTCGAAGACGCCGGCCGCGTGCTGCTGGAAACCCATTGCCTCGATTGGCCGAGCAGCTTCGGCCCCGAGGCCGGCTACGGCGAGCTGGTCTCGGTCGAGCTGCTGCACAAGCTGCACGACGAGCGCCGCTACGAGTCGCTCGACGCACTGCGCGCCGCGATCGCGCAGGACGAGGCGGACGCGCGCGCCTGGCTGCAGGCCCACGCCTGACTGGCCCGCGGCCCGCATCCTCAACCTGAGCGACGGCCGGCGCCCGGCCCGCGAACGCCCGGCCGCTAGAATCGGGCCATGCCTTCGAGCACCGTTCGCCCCACCACGCCCCGCGGGCACACCGCCACCCGGCGGCAAACCACGCGCGATCGAATTATTCCGGCCTGACGCGCCCGCCGCGTCAGCGCGCCCCGCGCGCCCATGCCCCGAGGGGTCTGCCGTCCAGCGGCCCCTGCCCATCCCGATCTGCCACGCGCCCACGCAGCGCGCCCCGCCATGACCGACGCCACCCCCGACTACCGCAGCACGCTGAACCTGCCCGACACGCCTTTCCCGATGCGCGGCGACCTCGCCAAGCGCGAGCCGGGCTGGGTCAAGCAGTGGGAAGAGCAAGGCACCTACAAACGCCTGCGCGAGGCCCGCTGCGGCGCGCCCAAGTTCATCCTGCACGACGGCCCGCCGTACGCCAACGGCCAGATCCACATGGGTCACGCCGTCAACAAGGTGCTCAAGGACATGATCGTCAAGGCCCGCCAACTGGCCGGCTTCGACGCGCAGTACGTGCCCGGCTGGGACTGCCACGGCCTGCCGATCGAGAACGCGATCGAGAAAAAGCACGGCCGCAACATCAGCCGCGACGACATGCAGGCCAAGAGCCGCGCCTACGCCACCGAGCAGATCGCGCTGCAGATGGGCGACTTCAAGCGCCTGGGCGTGCTGGCCGACTGGGACCGCCCCTACCGCACGATGGACTTCGCCAACGAGGCCGGCGAGATCCGCGCCTTCAAGCGCGTGATGGAGCGCGGCTTCGTCTACCGCGGCCTGAAGCCCGTCTACTGGTGCTTCGACTGCGGCTCGTCGCTGGCCGAGTTCGAGATCGAGTACGCCGACAAGAAGAGCCAGACGCTGGACGTGGCGTTCCTGTGCGCCGAGAACGACCGCCTGGCCGCCGCCTTCGGCCTGCCCTCGCTGGCCGGTGACGCCTTCGCGGTGATCTGGACGACCACCGCCTGGACGATCCCCGCCAACCAGGCGCTGAACTTGAACCCGAAGATCGAGTACGCGCTGGTCGAGACGAGCAAGGGCTTTCTCGTGCTGGCCGCGGTGCTGGTCGAGAAATGCCTGGCCCGCTACGGCCTCGAAGGCCGGGTGGTCGCGACGGCGCTGGGCGAGAACCTGGGCGGCATCCACTTCAAGCACCCGCTGGCCCACGTCGATGCCGGTTATGACCGCCTGAGCCCGATCTACCTGGCCGACTACGCCACCGCCGACGACGGCACCGGTATCGTCCACTCGTCGCCCGCCTACGGCGTGGACGACTTCAACTCCTGCGTCTCGCATGGGATGGCGTACGACGACATCCTGAACCCGGTGCAGGGCAACGGCTCGTATGCGCCGACGTTCCCGCTGTTCGGCGGCCAGAACATCTGGAAGGCCGTGCCGGTGATCATCGACACGCTCAAGTCAGCCGGCCGGCTGATGGCCACCGAGCAGATCACGCACAGCTACCCGCACTGCTGGCGCCACAAGACGCCGGTGATCTACCGCGCCGCGGCGCAGTGGTTCGTTCGCATGGACGAAGGCGTGGGCGTATTCACCAAGGACAAGGCACCCAAGACGCTGCGCCAGATGGCGCTGGACGCGATCGACCAGACCGGCTTCTTCCCCGAGAACGGCCGGGCCCGCCTGCGCGACATGATCGCCAACCGGCCCGACTGGTGCATCTCGCGCCAGCGCAGCTGGGGCGTGCCGCTGCCGTTCTTCCTGCACAAGGATTCGGGCGAGCTGCACCCGCGCACGATGGAGATCCTCGACCAGGCGGCCGACATCGTCGAAAAGGGCGGCGTCGAGGCCTGGAGCCGCGTGACGGCCGAAGAGATCCTCGGTGCGGCCGATGCGCCGAGCTACACCAAGAGCGCCGACATCCTCGAGGTGTGGTTCGACTCGGGCTCGACCTTCCAGCATGTGCTGCGCGGCACGCACGAGAAAGATGCCGCCGGCACCGCCAGCCACCACGAGCAAGGCCCCGAGGCCGACCTCTACCTCGAAGGGCATGACCAGCATCGCGGCTGGTTCCACTCGTCGCTGCTGATCGCTTCGGCGCTGCATGGCCGTGCGCCCTACCGCGGCCTGCTGACCCACGGCTTCACGGTCGACAGCCAGGGCCGCAAGATGAGCAAGTCGCTCGGCAACGGCATCGAGCCGCAAGAGATCAGCGGCAAGCTCGGGGCCGAGATCATCCGCCTGTGGGTGGCCGCCAGCGACTACTCGGGCGACATCGCCGGCGACAAGAACATCCTCGACCGCGTGGTGGACGGCTACCGCCGCATCCGCAACACGCTGCGCTTCCTGCTGGCCAACATCAGCGACTTCAACGCCGCCACCGACTCGGTCGCGGCCGACGAGATGCTGGAGGTCGACCACTACGCGCTGGCCCGCGCGAGCGAGCTGCAGGCCGAGATCCTGAAGCACTTCACCGCCTACGAGTTCCACCCGGTGGTCGCCAAGCTGCAGGTCTACTGCTCGGAAGACCTGGGCGCGTTCTACCTCGATGCGCTGAAGGATCGCCTCTACACGACCGCGCCGAAGAGCCTGGCGCGCCGCAGCGCGCAGACCGCGCTGTGGCACATCACGCAGGCGATGCTGCGCTGGATGGCGCCTTTCCTCAGCTTCACCGCCGAAGAGGCGTGGCAGGTGTTCGCGCACGGCACCGGGTCGAAGCAGACCATCTTCACCGAGACCTACTGGCCGCTGCCCACGCCCGACGCGGCGCTGTTGGCCAAATGGAACCGCGTGCATGAGATCCGCGACCTGGCCAACAAGGAGATCGAGGCGGTGCGCACCACCGGCGCGGTCGGCGCGTCGCTGCAGGCCAACCTGGTGATCACGGCCCCGGCGGAAGACGCCGCGCTATTGCGCTCGCTGGGTGACGACCTGCGCTTCGTCACGATCACCTCGGCGGTCAAGGTGATCGACGGCGCGGTGCTGTCGGTGGTCGTCACGCCCAGCACGTCGGCCAAGTGCGACCGCTGCTGGCACTACCGCGACGATGTCGGCGCCGACGCGGCCCATGCCACGATCTGCGGCCGTTGCGTCAGCAACCTGTACGGCGCGGGCGAGACCCGCAAGGTGGCCTGATGGCACGACGCTCGTCCTCCAGCGCTTCGTCCGGCCCCAGTCTGTGGATCTGGCTGGGCGTGGCGCTGGCCGTGATCCTGCTGGACCAGCTGACCAAGACGCTGATCCTCGGCGACTTCCAGTTCGGCGAGAGCCGCACCGTCACCTCGTTCTTCAACGTCGTGCGGGTGCACAACACCGGCGCGGCGTTCAGCTTCCTGGCCGGCGCCTCGGGCTGGCAGCGCTGGTTCTTCGTCGGCCTCGGTGCCACCGCCTCGGCAGTGATCGTCTGGATGCTGAAGAAGCACCCGACGCAGAAACTGTTCTGCTTCTCGATCGCGATGATCCTGGGCGGCGCGGTCGGCAACGTGATCGACCGGCTGATCCACGGCTACGTGGTCGACTTCATCCAGCTGCACTACGCCGGCCGTGCGTTCCCGTCGTTCAACCTGGCCGACAGCGCGATCACGCTGGGCGCGATCTGCCTGGTGCTGGACGAGCTGCTGCGGGTGCGCAAGAGCTGAACGGCGACAGCCCAAAGAAAAGCGCCGCCCGATGAGGCGGCGCTTTCGTTTGGAAGCCCGTGCGGAGGCGGATCAGACGCTGTTGCGTGCCACCTGCGCCGTCTGGGTCGAGGCCGGCGCCACCTTCAGCGTCTCGCCCTGCACCGTGACATGCGTGCCCACGGTCAGCGACTTGGCCTGCGTGATGCTGCGCACCGAGCCGTCTTCCATCCGCACCTTCATGCGGTAGACCGTCTCGGTCTTGACCTTCTTCTCGATCGCGTGGCCGGCCAACCCGCCGCCGACGACACCGAGCACGGTCAGCGCGGTCTTGCCGCTGCCGGCGCCCATGCGGTTGCCCAGCGCACCGCCGACGACACCGCCGGCCACGGCGCCGACGCCGCTGGCCTTGCCTTCACGCTGCACCGGCTCGACCGCCTCGACGACACCGCAACTGTTGCAAACCGACACCATGGCCGGCTGGGTCTCGTGAAATTCGCCACGGTTGGCGGGCGCTGCCGCCACAGGCTGGCCACCGTGCGACGCGGTGGCCGGCGCGGGATGCACAGGCCGCGTGGCCGGTTTGGTCGCCGGGGCCGGCTGCGCCAGCGAGGCGGCCGACGGCGCGGCGTCTGCGCCCCGGTCGTCGCTGGCCAACGGCGGCGGCTTCGGCGCCGACGGGTCCTGGGCCACGTCGGCGGCATTCGCCACCAGGGCGGCCGGTGCCGAGCCGGGCTCGGCCGACGCAGGGGCGGGTGAGCGGATCACCAGGGCCGCGCCGAGCGCCGCCACGGTGGTGCCGAGCAGGCCGATCACCAGCCAGGCGCTGCGCGGAAATGACGATTGGGCCGGCCGGGGCCGAACCGCTGCGGTGGATGGATGCATGAGAACCCTCCGAACTGGTCGCCGAGGACACCACACCGCGTGGCACCCCGATCTGCACAGCACAGATGCTGCGCGCAGCGTCGAGGTCACAGGTATCCGAATGCATCGCCTGTACCACGGCCAAGGGACAGGTTGGCCCGGATACGCCGGTGCTGGTCACCCAGCACGCATAGGCCGTGCCAACCCGGGCGGGGCCGCCCTGCTGGGCTGCCGGAAGCTCAGGCGGGGTAGACCGCGCCGAGCACCCGCGGCCCGCGCGCGCCGGTGGCCTCGGGCCGGTTGCCGGGCTGGCGCAGCACGCAGGCACGCGCCAGCCAGGCAAACGCCGCCGCCTCGACCTGCAGCGGCGGCAGGCCGGCTTCGGCCGTCGACCCGACCGTCACGCCCGGCAGCAGGGCCGCCAGGCGCACCATCAGGTGGCTGTTCAATGCACCACCGCCGCACACCCGCAAGTCGGTGGTGCCCGGGGCCTCGCGGCGCAGCGCGTCGGCCGCCGCATGGGCCGTGAACTCGGCCAGCGTGGCCTGCACGTCGGCCGGCTCGGCCGCCGCGAAGGCGCCCAGGCGGCCGGCCAGCCAGGCCGGGTTGAACAGGTCGCGGCCGGTGCTCTTGGGCGGCGGTCGCTGCAAGAAGGGCTCGGCGAGCAGGGCCGCCAGCAGCGCCGGCAACACCCGGCCACTCGCCGCCCAGCCGCCCGCCTCGTCGTACGGCAGGCCGCGGTGCAGTTGCACCCAGTGGTCCAGCAGCGCATTGCCCGGCCCGCAGTCGAAGCCGCGCACCACGCCCTGCTCGTCGTCGGCGGCAGGCAGCAGCGTCAGATTGCCGATGCCACCCAGGTTCAGCACAGCCCGCGGCGCGGTCGGCAGGCTGAAGACCTGCGCATGAAAGGCGGGGACCAGCGGCGCCCCCTGGCCGCCCGCCGCCACATCGCGCGAGCGGAAATCAGCGATGACATCGATGCCGGTCAGCTCGGCCAACAGGGCCGGCTGGTTGATCTGGATCGTGTAGCCGGTGGCGTCGAACTCGCCGGGGCGGTGGCGCAGCGTCTGGCCATGCGAGCCGATCGCGGTGACCGCACCGGGCGCCGTGTGGGTGTCGGCCAGCAGCGCGTGCACGGCCCCGGCCTGCACGCGGGCCAGCCCGTTGGCGGCCAATGCGGCGCGGTGCAGTTCGTTGTCGCCGGCGCTGTTGAGCGCCAGCAGCTCGTCGCGCAGGGCCGGCGCGAACGGGCGATGGGCGTGGGCGAGCACCTCGACGCCCTGCTGGGCGGGGTCGTCGGCAAAGCGCGCGAGAACCCCGTCCACCCCGTCCAGCGAGGTGCCGGACATCAAGCCAATGTAGAGCGCCATGCGCCGGATTGTGGCCGGCGCCGACGCCGGCGCGGCGGTGGCTTACTCGCCGCGGCCGCCGGCCACGCCTTGCAGTTCGTCGGCGGCTTCGAGCTGGGTCTTCATCGCGACCGCCCATTGCGCGAAGCGCGGGCGCTGCGAGGCGTCCAGCGCCACCGTCTCGGCGGCCTTGGCGATGCGCAGCGGGTCTTGATGCTGGCCGTTGACGCGGAACTCGAAGTGCAGGTGCGGCCCAGTGGCCCAGCCGGTGGCACCGACGTTGCCGATGTTCTGGCCTTGTTCGACACGCTGGCCCTTGCGCACATTGACGCGCGACAGGTGCGCATACAGCGTGCTGCGGCCGCCGTTGTGGGCGAGCTGCACGACGTTGCCGTAGCCGTTCTGCCAGCCGGCGAACTCGACGATGCCGTCGCCGACCGAGCGCACCGGCGTGCCGCTGGGCGCGCCGTAGTCGGTGCCCAGGTGCGCGCGCCAGGTCTGCAGGATCGGGTGCATGCGCATCGAGAAGCCCGAGGTCACGCGCGAGAACTCCATCGGGCTGGCGAGGAACGCGCGGCGCTTGCTCTCGCCCTTGAAGTCGTAATAGCCGCCCTTGCCATCGGCGTTGCCGAACCACACGGCCTGGTAGCTCTTGCCGTTGTTGACGAACTCGGCCGCCAGCACCCGGCCACTGCCCTGGTTCCAGGTAATCGGCTCGCCGTCGGCGGTCAACGCCTCGTAGACCACGCTGAAGGCATCGCCCTTGCGCAGCTCGCGGTGGAAGTCGATGTCGGTCGAGAACATCTCGGCCATCTGCACGGCGATCGCATCGGGGATGCCGGCATCGTCGGTGGCCGCGAACAATGAACTGCGGATCGTGCCGCCCGCCAGGCGGGTGCTCGCGCCAAGCGCCGCGGTTTCGACACGGGCACTGAAACCGCCACGCTCGGCGCGCTGGATCGTCAGGCGCTGAAAGCGCGACGGCGCCGTCGTGCTGCCATCGTCGTCGGTGGCGAAGCGGGCGACCAGCGACTGCAGGCGGCCTTCGTCGTCCAACTCGGCCGACACCATCTTGCCGGGCCGGCCGTTCAGCACCCGTTGCGCCGTGCGGTCGGCGCGCAGGAACTGGGCCGCTTCGGCATCGACCACGCCCAGGCGGCGCAGCAGGCTGTCGGCCGTGTCGCTGGCGCGGGTGGTTTCACTGCGCCGCAGCTCGATCCCGGCATCGGCCAGCGCTTCGAGCTGGCCCTTCAGGCCTTCGGGTTCGACCGCTTCGGTGACCAGGCGGCGCGGCAGCTCGGCCGCATCGGGCGCCAGCGGGGCGATACCGAAGGCGGTGACACCGAAACCGGCCATCAGCACGGCCAGCGTCGTGGCCAGGCCGCGACGGTGGGCAGAGACGAATTCGCGGGCGGCCAGGACGGCGGCCCGAACCGTGGACGGCGGGGGCAGATGAGGCGTCGGGGCGCGTGAATCCAATGACATTCAGTTTCATTCCGCGAGGTGAAGAACACCTCGCAACAGCAACCTGCCCAGCGGTCGACAAGATCAACCCGACGCCGGCCGAGGCAGGCGCGCAAAGGTTTGCAAAGGGTCAGGATCCAGGCCCTGGGCAGGGGCCGGCCCGTAGAATCCGCCGCTTCAAGCCACCTTCGCGATGGCCCTGGGCGACCGGTTCGGGGCGGCTCACGGAGGAGTCGGAGCCCGGAACAGGCGATGCGCGCGAGTATAGCCAAGCCCTCTACGGCGCCATCCCCAGTTTGCAATCTGTGACTTTTGTATGACAGAACCCGTGAACAGCGGCACGCCACTCAGCAATTCTGTGCAGGAAGCACTGGCCATCAGCCTGCGCGGATGCAGTGAACTGCTGCCCCAGGCCGACTGGGTCAAGAAGCTGCAGCGTGCCGAAGCCACCGGCCAGCCGCTGCGCATCAAGCTCGGGCTGGACCCGACCGCACCCGACATCCACCTCGGCCACACGGTGGTGCTCAACAAGATGCGCCAGTTGCAGAACCTGGGGCACACCGTCATCTTCCTGATCGGCGACTTCACCTCGATGATCGGCGACCCGTCGGGCCGCAACGCCACGCGCCCGCCGCTGACGCGCGAGCAGATCGAAGCCAACGCCAAGACCTACTACGCCCAGGCCAGCCTGGTGCTCGACCCCGAGAAGACCGAGATCCGCTACAACAGCGAATGGAGCGACCCGCTGGGCGCGCGCGGCATGATCCAGCTGGCGGCCAAGTACACCGTCGCCCGCATGCTCGAGCGCGACGACTTCACCAAGCGCTTCCAGGCCAACACGCCGATCTCGGTGCACGAGCTGCTCTACCCGCTGATGCAGGGCTACGACTCGGTCGCCCTGAAGAGCGACCTCGAACTCGGCGGCACCGACCAGAAGTTCAACCTGCTGGTGGGCCGCGCGCTGCAAAGCGAATACGGCCAGGAGCCGCAGTGCATCCTGACGATGCCACTGCTGGTGGGGCTGGACGGCGTCGAGAAGATGTCGAAGTCGAAGAACAACTACATCGGCATCACCGAAGACGCGAACACGATGTTCGCCAAGTTGCTGTCGATCAGCGACACGCTGATGTGGGATTACTTCACCCTGCTGAGCTTCCGCTCCGAGGCCGAGATCGCGGCGCTGAAAGCCGAGGTCGCGGCGGGCCGCAACCCGAAGGATGCTAAGGTGCTGCTGGCCAAGGAGATCACGACGCGCTTCCACAGCGCGTCGGCCGCCGAGGCTGCGGAACTTCAGTTTCAGAAGATCGCCGATGGCGGAATTCCGGACGAGCTTGAACAGGTGTCACTGTCCGGTGCGCCAATGGGCATTGGGGCCCTGCTGAAGGCCGCCCGACTGGTCCCTAGCACCAGCGAAGCCAACCGCCTGATCGACCAAGGCGGGGTGCGCATCGACGGAGGGGTCGTTTCCGACAAAGGCCTGAAACTCCAGGCCGGTACATTCGTCGCCCAGGTGGGTCGCCGCAAATTCGCGCGCGTCACCCTGTCCTGAGTCCATCACGTTCGCGGAGATCCCGATGAACCGTTCCAGAAAAATCGCCGTCGTTGTTTCTGCCCTGGCCCTGGCCGGCCTGGCCGCCCATGCCCAGGTCGAGCCGGTCAGCGGCACCGCGCCCGCCGCGGCCGCCGGCCCGGTCAAAGCCGCCGATGGCAGCGAAACCTGGCCCAGCGGCCTGGTCTTCCGCTCGATCAAGGAAGGCACCGGCGCCAGCCCCAGCCCGACCGACACGGTCAAGGTCCACTACCGTGGCACCTTCCCCGACGGCAAGGAATTCGACAGCTCCTACACCCGCGGCCAGCCGGCCGAGTTCCCGCTCAACCGCGTGATCCCCTGCTGGACCGAAGGCGTGCAGAAGCTCAAGGTCGGCGGCAAGGCCAAGCTGACCTGCCCGCCGAGCATTGCCTACGGTGCCAAGGGCGCCGGCGGCGTGATCCCGCCGAATGCGACCCTGAACTTCGATGTCGAACTGATCGGAATAGCAGGGCGATAAGGCCCCCACGCCCCTTGCCAGGGGCTGCCCCCCGAGGGGGCTCGCGCAGCGGACTTGCAAAGCCAGATCCGCGCGCGCCACTTGGAGCGGGCGGCGCTACGCGCGCCCGATTGGTGAGGTCGGATGCAGGTTGCCTCATATTTGAAGTTGTCGGTGGCTGCGGCGTTGGCCACCATCGCGTTGAAGACCGGTGCCTGGTGGCTGACCGATTCGGTCAGCTTGTTGTCGGACGCGCTGGAATCGTTGGTCAACCTGGCCGGCGCGATGTTTGCGCTGGCGATGGTGACGCTGGCGGCGCGCCCGCCTGACGACGAACACCCGTACGGTCACCACAAGGCCGAGTACTTCTCCAGCGGCTTCGAGGGGGTGCTGATCATCGCCGCGGCGCTGGGCATCAGCATCGCCGCGGTCGAGCGCTGGCTGCATCCGCAGCCGCTGCAGTCGCTGGGCCTCGGGCTGGGCCTGTCGATCGTCAGCTCGGCGATGAACGGTGTGCTGGCCTGGGCGATGCTGCGCACGGCACGCGAGCACCGCTCCGCAGCGCTCGAAGGCGATGCGCGCCACCTGATCACCGATGTCTGGACCAGCGCCGGCGTGGTCGTCGGGCTGATCGGCGTCACCCTCACCGGCTGGGTCTGGCTCGACCCGCTGGCCGCCGTGCTGGTGGCGCTGAACATCCTGCGTGAAGGCGCCTCACTGATGCGTCGCTCGGCCGACGGGCTGATGGACCACGCGCTCGAGCCCGAGCAACAGGCCGCGATCGACGAGGTGTTGAAGGGCTTTGCCCACCCGACGATCCGCTTCGACCACCTGACCACCCGCCGCGCCGGCGCGCGCCGCTTTGCCGACCTGCACATGCACATGCCCGCCAGCTGGACGTTGCAGCGCGCCGCGGCGCTGCGCACCGATGTCGAGCAGGCCTTGATGAGCGCGGTGCCCGGGCTGCGGGCCAGCATCCAGCTGCTGCCGATGGACGTCGAAGCCCACCTCGGCGACGAGAAGGATTTCTTGTGATCGGGCTCGTGCAGCGCGTGCGCGAAGCGCGGGTCGACATCGCCGGGCGCACCGTCGGCGCGATCGGCCCGGGCCTGCTGGTGCTGGCCTGCGCCGAGCCGGCCGACAGCGAAGCGCAGGTCGACAAGTTCGTGGCCAAACTGCTGAAGCTGCGCATCTTCAGCGACGACGCCGGCAAGATGAACCGCAGCGTGCAGGACCTGGACGGCGCCGGCACGCCGGGCGGGCTGCTGATCGTCTCGCAGTTCACGCTCGCGGCCGACACCTCGGGCGGCAACCGCCCGAGCTTCACCGGCGCCGCGCCGGCCGCGCAGGGCCTGGCGCTATACGAGGCCTTGCTGGCGCGCGCCCGCGCGGCGCACCCGCTGGTGCAGGCGGGCGAATTCGGCGCCGACATGCAGGTGCACCTGGTCAACGACGGGCCGGTGACGATCCCGCTGCGGATCACCTGATTCGGCTGTGGTGGCATCGGCCAGCCACGACGCGGGCCCTCTCCGCCACGGGCCGGCGCGGCCACCTCGAAGCAGGCTCCAACGAGCGCACATTGCGCTGCGTCAATCGACCCGGCGCCCCCATGGCGCAGGCTTGGGTGCGGCTCGTCACTGCCAGGCAACCGCACCCATTGAAGGAACCCGACCATCCCTGGAGGCTTGCATGAGAACGAACTGGACATCCATGGCCATTGCCGCCACGTTTGCGCTGTGCGTCGCCCCGTCGGTGCTGGCGCAAGCCAAAGCAACCAGCGACTTCGGCAAACGCGAGTTCGAAGCCAACTGCGCCAGTTGCCACGGCATGAACGCGAAGGGCAACGGCCCGCTGGTGGAGTGGCTGCGCAAGAGTCCGCCGGACTTGACAACCCTGGCCAAAGCCAACGGTGGCGTGCTCCCGATGGCCCGCCTGTACGACGTCATCGATGGCCAGAACGTGCCCTCGCACGGCACGCGCGACATGCCGATTTGGGGCCGCGACTACAAGATTCAGGCAGCCGAGCACTACGTCGACGTGCCCTACGACGCAGAGGCCTATACGCGTGCCCGCATGCTGGCGCTGCTCGAATACCTCAACCGATTGCAGGCGAAGTAGGCGGGCGCCGGTGGCCGATTGGGGCGGCCGCCAGTTCGCGAGTGTTCAGCGCCCGATCAAAGCTCATCGCACCGCCGAAGCCGAGGCCCAAGTCGCGCTCGACAGAACGCGGCAAGTGCCTGCGTGATCGGCTCACGGCACCGCGGCAAACCCCGGCTCGTTCATCGCCGACAGGAAGAACGACCAGACGTCGGCAAACTGCTCGATGCGTTGCGAGCGCGTGCCGCCGGCACCGTGGCCGCCGTCCTTGTCGACGCGCAGCAGCACCGGTCGACCCGAGCTCGTGGCGGCCTGCAACCGCGCCGCGAACTTGGCCGGTTGCCATGACGGGACGCGGGCGTCGTTGATGCCGGTGGTCAGGATCACCGCCGGATACGGCGTGCCATCGACCACCCGATGCAGCGGGCTCACCGACTGCATCGCGAGGAACTGGTAGCGGTCTTTCACGGTGCCGAACTCGCCGACGTTGGCCTGCCCGTTGCTCGTCGTCTCGCTGCGCAGCAGGTCGGACATGCCGACATCGTCGTGGGCCACGGCGAACAGGTCCGGGCGCTCGGTGATCGCACCGCCCACGGCGATGCCGCCGGCGCTGGCGCCGTGCACCGCCAGCTTGGCGGGCCGCGTGTGGCCCTCGCGCACCAGCGCTTCGGCGCAGGCGACCAGGTCGCGGATGGTGTTCGACTTCGTCAGGATGCGCCCTGCTGCATGCCACTCGGCGCCATACTCGCCGCCGCCGCGCACATGCGCCACCGCGAACAAGCCGCCGCGTTCCAGCCAGGCCAGCAGCATTGGTTCGAAGCGCGGCTCGCGCGGCAGCCCGTAGGCGCCATAGGCGGTCAGGATCGTCGGGCGCTGGCCGTCGCGCGGCAGGCCCTTGCGGTGGACCAGCGTCATCGGGATGCGCGCGCCGTCGGCACCGGGCACGAACACCATCTCGGTCTCGATCTGGCTGAAATCGGCCGCCGCCGGGGGCAGCAGGCCGGTGTCGCGCGTGGGCCCGGCGCCCACGGCCAGCACGCGGCTCGACGCAGCCCAACCTTCGAGCTTGACCCACGCCCCGGCGCTGGCGCGGCTGGCCGTCAGCTCGCGAATGCTGCCGGCAAAAGGCAGCGCCACGTCTTGCGGCGCGCTGCCGTCGAACGGCACCCGCAGCAGCCGCGACGTGCCGACCACCGTGCCTTTCACATACAGGCCATCGCGCGCCGGCACCGCGTCGTCGAGCGCCATCGCGCTGGGTGGCAGCACCAGCGCCGGTGCCGCGCCGGGGTGCGCGAGGTCGATCTTCAGCAGCTTGTTGCCCGGCGCCGCCTCGTGGCTCATCACGTACAGGTGGTCGCCGGCCAGGTAGCCGCGAAACCACTGATCGGCCGGGCTGGCCAGGCGCCGCCACTGCGCCTTGCCCGCCAGCACATCGGCCAGCGTGGCGACGAAGAAGTGCCGCTGGTTGGAGACACCGGGCACCGTGACGGCCACCACGTACCGGCTGCCAGGGTCGAGCAGGAAGTACGAATAGTCCTGCGCCTCGAACACCATGCCCGGCGGCACACCAGGGCCGAAGACCACCGGGTCCTGGTCCAGGGGGCGGCCCAGGCGGTGCAGGAAGATCCGGGTGTTGTCCAGCCCGCTGCCGGCGCCGGGGTTGCGGACATAGAAGAACTGCTCGCCGTCTTCGAGCCACGAGACCGTCCAAGAGCCGCCATAGACGCGGTCGATGCGCTCGTCGAGCAGCTTGCCCGAGGCCACGTCGAGCACGAACAGCACCGACTGCTCCGACCCACCGGCTGCCAGGTTGACGGCCACGCGGCGCCCATCGCGCGACGGCGTGAAGTCACCGATCGCCTGGCGCTGGCCGGGCGTGGACACCGTGTCTGGGTCGAGCAGCACACGCGACTCGCCGGTGCCGCCCTCGCGCACCATCAAGCGCGCGCTGTTGCGGCCGGGCTCGAGGGCCAGGTAGAACAGGTGCTTGCCACCCCAAGCCATGCCGCTGACGTTGCCCGCGGCCTGCGACAGGCTGCGCAGCCGCTCGGCCAACGCAGCGCGGCCCGGCAATGCGTCGAGCTGGCGGCGGCTGGCATCGGCCTGGGCGGTGAGCCAGGCGCGGTAATCGGCGCTGTCCTTGTCCTCCATCCAGCGGTAGGGGTCGGCCACGGTCACGCCGTGGTAGGTGTCGACCACCGGCACGGTCTTCGCCACCGGCGGCGCGTCGCCGGCGGCGGCCACGGGGGCCGACAAGGCCACGGCCAGCATCGCGGCACAGGCCGTCTTCATGCGAAAGGTCGAACGGGAACGAGAGAACAACGGGGTCTTCATCGGTGGGGTATGTCGGGTTCGTGGCAAGCCGGCAGGCCACGCTGCCAAGGGCGAAACCCGCGGCGGGGCGGGCAGAAGGTCGCCGCCAGTCTAACGGCCAGAGTGCGGCACACCGCGATCACCAGGCGACGGCAGCCCCGCGGCCTCGAACACCTCGCGCCAGGCGGCCAGCTTGCGCTCGAAGCTCCAGCTGGCGTTGGCCGGGCTGGTCGACGGCAGGCGATAGACCGGCAGGCCTAACGCGGATGTGATGCGCATGCTGCGGGCCGATTCGCCGCCGTTGTGGGCAATGGCCACCAGCCCCGGCGCCTGCTGGCGCAGCTGGGTCAGGTCGTTGTGCTCGGCCGCCTCGATCGCGCTGTCCAGGCTGCCTTCGCGCAGGCAGGCGGCGTAGACATCCCACAGGCCCAGGCCGCGATGGCGGATCGTCGCCAGCCGCTCGTCATAGGGCATGGCCACCAGGTCGACGCCCAGCAAAGCGCCGACGATGGGCCAGAAATGGTTGCGCGGGTGGCCGTAGTACTGCTGCGCCTTCAGCGAGGCCGCGCCGGGAAAGCTGCCGAGCACCACCAGCTTGGTCTCGGGCGCGATCACCGGCGCCAGCCCCACCAGGCGGGGCCGCTCGTCAGCGGCTGCCTTCATGCGGCTGCCCCCATCAACGCGGCGAGACGAGGCAAGGCGGCCCAGGCGTTGGCGCGGGTGCTGGCCGCCGTCTCCTCGATCGACCAGCCGCGCAGCTCGGCCAGGCTTTGCGCGATGCGCGGCAGCTCGGCGGGCTCGTTGCGGCTGGCCTGGCCGGCGGCGCGCTGCGCGGCGGTGCGGTACAGCCACTGCGGCGGAATGTCGGGCGCGTCGGTCTCCAGCACCGGCGCATGGCCCGGCACCGCGGCCGCCAGCTCGCGGATGTTCAGCGCCCGCTCGAAGGTCATCGCGCCGCCGAAGCCGAGAGCAAAGCCGCGCGCGACGAACGCCGCCGCCTGCTGCTGGCTGCCGTTGAAAGCATGGCCGATGCCGCCCGGCACCTCGATCAGGCGCAGGTGCTTCAGCAGCAGGTCGGCCGAGCGCCGCACATGCAGCAGCACCGGCAGGCCCGCGTCGCGCGCGAGCTTCAGCTGGGCGGCGTAGAAGTGCTCCATCCGGTCGCGGTCCAGCCCGGGCACGAAGAAGTCGAGGCCGATCTCGCCGACGGCGACCAGCCGCGGGTCGTCGCGCCAGCGCCGCAGCGCCTCGGCCAGGCGGTCCAGGTCGTCGGCCTGGGCCCGGTCGACGCACAACGGGTGAATGCCCAGCGCATAGGCCAGCTGGTGCCGATGGGCCAGCGCGCGCACCGCGTCGAAGTTGGCCACCTCGACCGCCGGCAGCACCTGCATCGTCACGCCGGCCGCCTGCGCGCGCGCGACGACCGCGTCACGATCAGCCTCGAACTCGGCGGCGTCAAGATGGCAGTGCGTGTCGATCCACATCGTCTCGGTCACCGGCTTCACTTCGGCACCCACCCGGCCACGGCCGGACTCACACCGGCGAACGCATCCGGCCGTTGTTGCCCGCCCGCCCCTCGCCCGGCGCCTGCCGCGGCGGGCGCCCGGGGCCCGAGAGCGGCAACAGCAGGGTTTCGGGGATCGGGTCCAGCCCGAGTTGGGTGCGCAGGTCGGAGCGAAGTTCCAGGATCAGCGGCTGGTAGTCGACCGGCTCGCCGAGCATCAGCGTGTGCACGCAGTCCGCGGCCAGCTCGACCTGCCGGATCGAGCCGAACAACACCACGTCGGCCAGCGCTTCTTCCATCTGGGCACGGTGGTCGGCGGTGGCCGGCGTGAACGAGCCGGCCAGCGAGCGGTAGGCGATCACCAGGTAGCGCAGCCGCTCGGCCTCTTGCCGCGCTTCGCGCTGGCGCTTGTGGCGCACCCGCAGCAGCACATACATGCGGATCGCGAGCAGCACCACCGCCACGGTCACCGGCACGATGATCGCGAGCGGGTTCAGCTCCGCAAAGCGCATCGTGTCAGGCCCCAGGCAGGCGGCCGGCGTCCAGCCGCAGGCGGCGGTCGCAGCGCGCCGCCAGCGTCTCGTCGTGCGTCACCAGCACGAAGGCCAGGCCGCGCTCGCGGGCGCGGGCCAGCATCAGCGCGAAGACACGGTCGGCGGTCTCGCGGTCGAGGTTGCCGGTGGGCTCGTCGGCCAGCACGCAGGCCGGGTCGGCCACCAGCGCGCGCGCCAGGGCGACCCGCTGGCGCTCACCGCCCGAGAGCTCGCCCGGCCGGTGCAGCACCCGCTCGCCCAGGCCCACCTCGGTCAGCGCGGCGCGCGCCTTCTCGTGCGCCTGCGGCACCGACAGGCGGCGGATGCGCAGCGGCATCGCCACGTTGTCGAGTGCGCTGAACTCGGGCAGCAGGTGGTGGAACTGGTAGACGAAGCCCAGGTGCTGGTTGCGCCACAGGCCCTGCTCGGCAGCGCCCATCTCGTCGATGCGGCGGCCCATCAGCGTGACGTGGCCGCTGCTGGGCGCGTCGAGCCCACCCAGCAGGTGCAGCAAGGTGCTCTTGCCCGAGCCCGAGGCGCCGACGATGGCCAGCGTTTCGCCGCGCTGCACGGTCAGGTCCACGCCCTGAAGCACCTGCACGTCGAGCGGGCCTTCGTGGAAGCGCTTTTGCAGCGACTGCGCCACCAGCACCGGGCCCTGCGAAAAATGGTCACTCATAGCGCAAGGCCTCTGCCGGGTTGACGCGGCTGGCGCGCCAGCTCGGGTACAGCGTGGCCAGGAAGGCCAGCACCAGCGAGATCACGGCGATCGGCAGCACATCGGCCATCTGCGGGTCGCTGGGCATTCGGTTGATCAGGTAGATGCTGCTGGGCAGGAAGGCCACGCCCAGCGCATGCTCAATGGCCGGCACGATGGTGCCGATGTTGAAGGCGATCAGCAGCCCGAGCGCAACGCCGGCCGCGGTGCCGATCACGCCGGCGGCCGCGCCCTGCACGACGAAGATGCCCATCACCGAGCGCGGGCTGGCGCCGATCGTGCGCAGGATCGCGATGTCGGCGCGCTTGTCGGTCACCGTCATCACCAGCGTCGACACCAGGTTGAACGCCGCCACCGCGACGATCAGCGTCAGGATGATGAACATCATGCGTTTCTCGATCTGCACCGCGTCGTACCAGGCGGCGTTGGTGCGCGTCCAGTCGCGCACACGCACGTTCGGCCCCAGCACATCGGCCAGGCGCCAGCCGACCTCGCGCGCCTCGTGCACATCGGCCAGCTTCAGCTGCACCCCCGTCGGGCCTTCGGTGCGGAACAGCCGCGCCGCGTCGTCGAGGTGGATCAGCGCCAGCGCGCTGTCGTATTCGTAGTGGCCGACGCTGAACACGCCGACCACGGTGAACTGCTTCAGCCGTGGCATCACACCGGCCGGCGTCACCTGGCCGCCGGGCGCGATCAGCGTCACCGGGTCGCCCACGCGCACCGCCAGCGCACGCGCCAGTTCGCTGCCCAGCACGATGCGCCATTGGCCCGGCACCAGTTGCTCGAGCGTGCCATCGGCCTGCAGCTTGGCGGCCAGGTCGGTGATCTGGCTCTCGGCCGCCGGCAGCACGCCGCGCACGACCGCGCCGCGCATGTCTTCGCCGCGGGCCAGCAGCGACTGCACGGCGATGAACGGGGCCGCCGCGCGAACGGCAGGGTCTTCTTTCGCCTTCGCCGCCACGGCCTGCCAGTCGGGCAGCGCCGCACCTTGCGGCTGCAGGATCTCGACATGCGCGATCGCCGACAGCATGCGGTCGCGCACCTCTTTCTGGAAGCCGTTCATCACGCTCAGCACCACGATCAGCGCCATCACGCCCAGCGCGATGCCGATCACCGAGACGAACGAGATGAACGAGATGAAGCCGTTGCGGCGCCCGGCGCGGCCCGCGCGCGTGTAGCGCCAGCCGATCTGCCACTCATAGGGCAGCTTGGAAAACAAGCTCATGGGACCGGCATGCTACATGGTGCACCCGGCCGCGGGGTACCGCGCCCACCCTCCGCGAGGGTGGGCGGCCGCGCTGGAACACCCCCGCCACGGTTTGCCGCGATCACACCACGCGCATCGGCGCTCAGCGCACCGGGATCGGCGTGCCCCGGTCGACCGGCACGGCGGTCACGCTGTTCTGCGGCGAGCCTTCGATCACGCGGTCCGAGTAGGTGAGGTAGACCAGCGTGTTGCGGGCCGCGTCCACCATGCGCACCACACGCAGGCGCTTGAAGACCAGCGAGATCCGCTCATTGAACATCTCGTCTTGCTGCCTGAGCGGCTTGGCAAACGAGATCGGCCCGGTCTGCCGGCAGGCAATGGACGCCTCCGACTTGTCCTCGGCCAACCCGAGCGCACCCTTGATGCCGCCCGTCTTGGCCCGCGAGACGTAGCAGGTGACGCCCTTGACTTCGGGGTCGTCATAGGCATCGACGACGATCTTGTGATCGGGTCCGATGAACTTGAAGACGGTGTCGACTTCGCCGACGGACTCCGCATGCACAGCGAAGGCACAGGCCAGCAGGTTCAAGAGCAAGAGGCGTTTCATGGCCCCATTGTGGGGGGTTTCGGTGTTCGGCCAAGCAAGCGCAGAAGCCGCCCGGCGGAGGCCCTCAAAGCCCACCGGGCGGCATCGACGCGTTCAGGTCATGTGCACGGCTGGCGCGTTGGCATCTGGCAGCGGCCCGCCGGGGTGGCGCCCCAGGCTCAGCGGCAGAGACAGGAAAGAGATGAGCACCACGGGCACCAACGTCATGGCGACGGTACCGGCCAGACGTGCCACAAACTCCTGAAGATCGGCGTTCATGTTGCTCCCTTCGCTCTCAAGCCGTGGTCGCCGACTTGTACACGAGCTGCAGGCCGTCGCCGCGGCTGTAGTAGTAATCGCCATTCGGGCTGATGACGACGGCGCGGGCCTTGCGCGCATCGGAGAAGTACTGCCACCCGTAGCCCGGTTCACCGGCCTTGGGCGAGACGGCGACGGCCTGCATCCCCGAAGCAGCGTGCCGATGGTCCTTCTCTGCCTTGCGATGGTCACCTGCGTGCGCGGTGAGGCCGATCGTTGCCGCTGCGATGCTGAGCGCCACACCTACGCTACTGAGCTTCATGATCGTTCCTTTCGAGCGGGTTCAGTCGACGCTGACTGTGCGTCTACTTTGGCCGCCGAACCTTAGGAATATCTGAGCAGCTTGCGTCAGCCGACACCGACATCAGTTCGGCGCCTCTGCGGGTCGCACGCAAGGCGGAATTTGCGCGAAGGTCCGGTTTCAGCAGCGAGAGAGACCGGCTGTTCCTGGCCGGGGCCAGCCGCTGGCGAACTGGTGCTCTCGACCCGAAGCTGTCCTCGATCCCCAGGGTGACTATGTCGGAAAGCCGCCATTCGCTCCGTGCAGACCGCCGCTATGACGCCAACTTTGGCGCTTCTGACGAAGGGCAATCGGGAAGTGCTCAACCTATGGCACATCCAGCGGTGCAACAGCCGCCCCGGCCGGATAGCGCCGCCAGAAATCCAGGTTGAAGATCTGCCACGCGGGAATGGCCCAGGACGCGCCCAAGTCGTTGCCTGCAATGTGCATGCCGACGAGTGTCATGGTGCCGTCGACGTGCCGCACCACGATGGGAGAGCCGCTGTCGCCGCCTGCGGGGAACCTCGTGCCGCCGGCCTTGAGCACGATCAGTCCGTCGTGCAGCACGGCGCATGTGACGGCACGGCCGTTGCGCGAGAGCGTGTACTTGATGGAGACGATTGTTGAGGCCGCTGGCATCACGCTGAGGCTCAGTGGTATGGGGCCGCGAGGCCGAGGGTGGTTGTCAGGCGTGAGCAGCTCGAATGCGTTGGCCGTGGCGGCGTCCAAGGCGAGCAGCTCCGCCATGTTGCGCACCCATGGCCGCGCGGGGTTGAAGCGCCGCAATGCGACGCGCTCGAAGAGCTGCGCATCGGCCTGCGCCAATTGCACGTCGAAGCTCGGGCGGTCTTTCAGTTCGTCGCCGCGCAGCACGCCGCCATAGGGCAGGGTGGTGGCGAGTGCGGGTTGCCCCACCGTGTCGCCATTGCTCGCACGAGGCAGCATCAGCCGTTGCGAGTCGGTCTGCATGGAGTCTGCATCCGCAAAGGGGGTCATCACGTGCAGTGCACTCAGCACGCAGGTCAGCGGCGGATCGGCGTCGCTCGTCAACTGCACGAGGCACGTGACGCTGCCCGGCGAGTCCGGCCAGGGCGGGCGGCGCACCCAAATGCCGCTGTTCGTCTGTGCCGTGGCGCTGGCGAAGAGGCTGGCGTCCTGCACGTCGGTGGGCACGGCGAAGATCTTGCGGGCGCCGCCATGATCCGCATAGACCAACAAGGACGCGGGCAGCATCTGGGGGTGGCCGGGCGCCACGCTGCCTTTGCTCCGCACGACGAACACCACGCCGACCCGGTTTGTCAGAACGTGTCGGCCCTGGCGAGTGAACTGCCGGAAACCGGGCACCATCCAGACGAGGTTCTTGAATGCGGTCGTCAGTTCCGCAGATCGCGTATCGCAGAGCTCCTGAGCCAGGCGGGCCTGAAACGCCGGGTCGACCTTCACCGCGCGCCAGTTGGCGCGACCCTCCTTGAGCATCGCGGGCGGTACGTCCAGCGAGCGCCTTTCGGCGGCACTGGCCCATGCCTCGACGTGGCGCGACGCGGAGGGCGCTCCGACGGCTCGGCGCATCACGGCCTACTCCTTGACGCAAGGCTTGCTGCGTGAAAGGTCGATTTGCTGCAGCTTGGCATCCAGGGCCTGGTTCTTGACAAGCGTCGCCTTGGCGCCAGGGGCGGCAGCCAAGAGCTCGTCGCGTACTTCGATGGCCGCCAGGCCGGCATCGGGCTTGCTGCACTTGAGCTTGATGACGATCCGGCCCGGCTTGAACTCCGTGGCCTCCACACCAATGGTCACGCCGCGCAGCGTGCGGCTGAAGCCGGGTTTCATCAGCGCCGCCTGCAGTTCCTTCCAGGCGGCTTCGGTGGCGGCTGCGTCGGTCGGTGGCGGAGTCGGGGCGGCGGTGCCGGCAACCGGCGCGCGTGCCGGTGCCGGCTGCGCAGTCCTGCGTGCCACGGCGTTGGCGTTGGCGTTGGCGTTGGCGTTGGCGTTGGCGTTGGCGGGCGCAGGCGCGGGCGCCGGTGGC